>NZ_DAOLGP010000001.1:324227-353414 GCF_035329545.1 Candidatus Neomicrothrix sp. | reverse complement strand
TGGCGTTGGGGACGTCGACGCCCACCTCGATCACCGTGGTGGCCACCAGCACGTCCAGCTCGCCCGCCCGGAACGCCGCCATGGTGACGTCTCCCTCGTCGGCGGGAATGCGGCCGTGCAACAGCCCCAGCCGCAGACCCTTCAGCCGGTCGTTGGCCAACTCCTCGAGCGTCTCCTCCGCCGAAGCCACCTCGAGCTTCTCGGACTCCCCGACCAGCGGGCACACCACGTAGGCCTGACGCCCGGCGGCCACCTCGTCACGCACCGTCTGCCACACCGCCTCCACGTCCAACGGCGTCTGAGCCCAGCGGGTGACGATCGGGGTGCGGCCGGGCGGCAGCTCGTCCAGCGTCGACACGTCGAGATCGCCGTACACGGTCATCGCCGCCGTGCGGGGAATGGGCGTGGCGGTCATCACGAGCAGGTCGGGCTGGCTGTCGCCCTCCCCCACCTCGGCCAGCGCCGCCCGCTGATCGACGCCGAAACGGTGCTGCTCGTCGACGACCGCCACGCCCAGGCTGGCAAAGTCCACCCCCTCGGAGATCAACGAATGGGTGCCGATGACCAGGTCGATCTCGCCGGAGGCCAACTGGGCGAGCACGGTGCGGCGCTGCGGCGCCGACAGCCGGTTGGTCAACAGGGCCACGTGCAATGGCCGCTCGCCGAGCAGCGTGTCGGGTGCGGGCACGACGAACCCATCCAACAGCTCGGCGATGCCCCGGTGGTGCTGTTCGGCCAGCACCTCGGTGGGCGCCATCAGCGCCCCCTGGTGACCGCCCTGCACCGCAGCGAGCAGCGCGGCAACCGCCACCAGGGTCTTGCCGGCGCCCACGTCGCCCTGCAACAGGCGGTGCATGGCCGAGCGGCGCTCCAGGTCGGCGAGGATCTCGTCGATCGCCCGGGTCTGGGCGTCGGTGAGCGGAAACGGCAGCGACGCGAGGAAGGCATCGACCAACCCAGGCGAGACCGCCCGGTCGGCCCGCTCCCCCAGCGCGTGGACCACGCCGGTGACGGTTCGCTCCCGCTCGGCTTTGGCTGCCACCAGGGCCAGCTGCACCCGCAACAGCTCGTCGAACACCAGCCGGGAACGCGCCTTGATCATGTGGCCCATCGATTCGGGCGCGTGGATCGTGGCCATCGCATCCTGGCGATCGATCAGGTCGAGTGCGTCGAGCACCCGGCGAGGCACCGGGTCGGCCATGCCCCGGGGCGCAATGCGGCGCAACGCCTCGGCCACCCAGTCGGCCAGCTCCCAGGTGCTCAGCTTGGCCTTCTCGGATTGGGAATAGATGGCCAGGATCTTCCCGGTGCGGTCGCCGACCAGGTCGACGACCGGGTTGGTCAGCTGCCGGGTCCCGCGGAACTCGTCCACCTTGCCGTAGAACACCGCCTTGGTGCCGGTGGGCAGCTGGCGCTCCCGCCAGGCCTGGTTGAAGAACGTCACCTTCATCGAGCCGCTGCCGTCGGTCACCCTGGCCTCGACCAGCGCCCGGCCGCCCCGCACCCGGCGCCCTGAGATCCGCTCCACCTCGCCGAGAAACATGCCCTCCTCCCCCGGTTTCAGGTCGGCGATGCGCGCCTCCCTGGTGCGGTCGACGTAGCGACGGGGGTAGTGGAACAGCAGGTCGAGCACCGAGTCGATGCCGAGCATGGCCAGTCCCTCACGCTTTTTGCCACCCACGCCGCGCAGCTTGTCGACGGCGAGGGCGTCGAGATCCCGCAGGGACAGCGGCGTTGACGTCGTCACCCTCCCATGCTGACATCTCACCGGGACACCGGGCTCCACCGGCCGATCATCTGCTCGCGTTGCGCCAGGAGCCTGCCAACCGGGTAACCTTGTCAGTCGCATTACACGCGCCCTTCGATGAGGCGGTGTCTCCCCCACAGCGAAGGATCGTTCCATGGCCAGCGTTTGCGAACTCTGCAACAAGAAGCCCAGCTTCGGCATGTCGGTGTCGCACTCCCATCGCCGCACCCGCCGCCGCTGGAACCCGAACATCCAACGGGTTCGAGCCGTCGTCAACGGTTCCACCAAGCGCATCGACGTCTGCACCGGCTGCCTCAAGGCCGGCAAGGTCACCAAGCCACCGGCCCGCAACTGGCAGCCCGAGTCCGCCTGAGCGACGCCACTGCACCAAGCGACACGAACTGTGTTTCGTCCGCTTGTGAAAACCTCGCGTTGTAGGCTTGACTGGTCACAGCACCAGGGTCACGCGTCCCGTTTGACGTGTGGCCGGTTGTGGCCAACATTTGAATCGAACGGAGCGTCCACGTGCAGGGTGTGATCAAGAGCTACGACCCCCTCACCGGCGACGGCACGGTGATCAGCGACAGCACGCTGGGAGAACACGACCTGGCCGCCGACGCGCTGACCGGTTCGATCTTCCGCATGTTGCGCCCAGGCCAGCGGGTGGTCTTCGAGCTGACCGCCGACACTGACGAGCACGGGCAGCCGGTGCACTTGGCCACGACGGTCAGGCTCGGATCGGAAATCGATATGGGTACGCCGGGTTTCCCGGACTCGGAAAACCTTCCGGGGCCGGCCCCAGAGGCGCGCAGCGCCACACGACAAGGAGGCCTGATCTGATGGCTGGAACCACGAACAACCAGAAGCTGCTCGACTGGGTCGAGGAGTGGCGGGAGATCTTCCAGCCTGATGCCGTCGAGTGGTGTGACGGCTCCGAAGAGGAATACGACCGCCTGGCCCAGCTGCTCGTCGCCGAGGGCGTCTTCACCAAGCTGAACGAGGCCAAGAAGCCCAACAGCTACCTGGCCCTGTCCGACCCTGACGACGTCGCCCGGGTGGAGGACCGCACCTTCATCGCCTCCGCCAAGGAGATCGACGCCGGTCCCACCAACCACTGGCGCGAGCCCTCCGAGCTGAAGGCCGAGATGCTCGAGCTGTACCGGGGCGCCATGCGGGGCCGCACCATGTACGTGGTGCCGTTCTCGATGGGCCCGCTCGGTTCGCCGATCGCCCACATCGGCGTCGAGCTGACCGACTCGGCCTACGTGGCCACCAACATGCGCATCATGACCCGCATGGGCCAGGGCGCACTCGACGTGCTCGGCGAGGACGGCGAGTTCGTGCCCGCCCTGCACTCGGTGGGCTACCCGCTCGTCGACGCCGACGGCAACGAGCGCCCCGACGTCACCTGGCCGTGCAACGAGACCAAGTACATCAGCCACTTCCCCGAAACCTCCGAGATCTGGTCCTACGGTTCCGGCTACGGCGGCAACGCCCTGCTGGGCAAGAAGTGCTTTGCGCTGCGCATCGCTTCGACGATGGGCCGCGATCAGGGCTGGATGGCCGAGCACATGCTGATCCTGGGGCTCACCTCGCCCGAGGGCGAGAAGACCTACATCGCTGCGGCCTTCCCGTCGGCCTGTGGCAAGACCAACATGGCGATGCTCGTCCCCACCCTGCCCGGGTGGACGGTGGAGACCATCGGCGACGACATCGCATGGATGAAGTTCGACGACGAGGGCCGCCTGCGGGCGATCAACCCCGAGGCGGGCTTCTTCGGCGTGGCTCCGGGAACGTCCGACGAGTCGAACTTCAACGCGATGCAGTCGCTGGCCAAGAACTCGATCTTCACCAACGTGGCCCTCACCGATGACGGCGACGTGTGGTGGGAGGACATGACCGACGAACCGCCGGCGCACCTGATCGATTGGAAGGGCAACGACTGGACCCCCGAGTCGGGCACCAACGCCGCCCATCCCAACGCCCGCTTCACCTCGCCGGCATCGCAGACGCCTTCGATCTCCGATGACTGGGAGAACCCCGAGGGCGTGCCGATCTCGGCCATCCTCTTCGGCGGCCGCCGGGCCACCAACGTTCCGCTGGTGACCCAGAGCTTCGATTGGCAGCACGGCGTGTTCCTCGGCTCGATCATGAGCTCGGAGAAGACCGCAGCGGCGGCCGGCAAGGTGGGCGACGTTCGCTTCGATCCCTTCGCCATGCTGCCGTTCATGGGATACAACGTGGGCGATTACTTCAACCATTGGCTTGAGATCGGCAAGGCGACCGACGCCGACAAGCTGCCCAAGCTGTTCTGGGTCAACTGGTTCCGTAAGGACGACGACGGTTCGTTCATGTGGCCCGGTTTCGGCGAGAACTCCCGGGTGCTCAAGTGGGTCGTCGAGCGCCTCAACGGCAACGCCGACGCCGAGGAGACCGCCATCGGCAACATCCCCACGACCGACTCGCTCGACCTCAGCGGCCTCGACCTCGACGACGAGACGATGGCCAAGATCCTCGACGTCAACAACGAGTCGTGGCGAGCCGAGGTGGAGCTGATCCGCGGTCACTACGAGTTCGTCGGCGAGCGCCTGCCCCAGGAGATGGCCGACGAGCTGTCCGACCTGGAGAAGCGCCTGGCGCAGTGACCTCGTTCACCTGAGAGCGAGTGGCGCTACGGCGCCACCCACGAGTTCGAAACGACCCGGGCGCCCTGCGCCCGGGTCGTTTCGCGTCAGAGCGCCTCAAGCCCATTTCTTCCGACATCCTCCCAACTAGGTTGGATTCCGTTCGCTCATACCGGACGAGCCCGTCTCGGGGGGCCCGGTGACGAAAAGGGGACCGATGGCATCTCTCAACACACTGATCGAACACCTGGGCGCGGCCAACCCGCGCATGCACCTTGCCGAAGTGGCGCCCGAGGGTTCGATCCCGCAGATCAATGCTCGTCTCCATCCGTCTGGGCAGGTGCTTCCCGCGACCGACGAGACAGAGATCGGCCGCTACTGCTTCAGCGGGGGGATTCTGTCGGCCGCCTCGCAAAGCAGCGGCCAGTTGATGCGGCTCCTTCCGGCGGAGGAGTCTCAGGACGTTCAGCTCATTCCGTTCATCTCGGGTGATGGCATCCTGGTCGTCACCGACCGTCGCCTGCTCGGCCAGATGAACGGGGAGAGCCCGCTGAGCGACAGGATCGACGACGGCGGTGATGGTCACCTGTACTTCTCGATGGGCTACGAGGACGTCGATTCCATTTCGATCAGCCAGGAGACCACGAAGGTCGGAGCGCTCAAGGAGCGGCGCGTCAACGTGCAGGGCCTCGAGATCCTCGGTGCCCTCGGGGTCGAGGTTTTTGCCACCATGACGTTGAGTCGGGACGATGTCACCACGTCCACGCTCAGGTCCGGTCGCCCGTTCTTCGATCAGGTCGTCCACGCCGCGGCGACGTACCGAATGGACCTCGACCCAACCCTCGCCGATCGCTATCAGCTCAAGCGGGTGCTCGACGGTGAGTACGAGATGGAGGACGACGAGCTGGTCGCCGCCCTCATCGTCGATCGGGTGTAGCCCGGGTGATCATGGCATTCGTCACAAGCGTGCGCGAATCACCAAACCTGATGCACAACCACTCAACTTTGGTGTCATACTGACCATCGTCAGGTGACACACTCACCCCAAACGCTTGAGGAGGCGCACATCATGCTCACCACATGGGATCCATTCCGAGACGTCGAGCGACTGTTCGAGGTCGACCCCCGAAGCCGCTCGATCCCCGCACCCTTCGACGCCGTTCGCAGCAGCGACGAAGTGGTGCTCAGCTACGACCTGCCCGGCTTTCGGGCCGACGACGTCGACGTCACCGTCGAAAACCACGTGCTGACGCTGACCGCCAGCCGCACGCAGCCCGAACTCCCCGAAGGAACGCAACGCCTGGTCGCAGAGCGACGCTTCGGCACGGTGCGCCGTCAGGTCACGTTGTCGGACACGTTGGACGGCCAGAACATCAGCGCCCACTTCGATAACGGCGTGCTCGAACTGCGCATTCCGGTCTCGGAAAAGGCCCTGGCCGTGAAGGTGCCGATCGGTGTCGGCGCGACCAGCATCGACGCCGAGTCCTCGTCGACGAGCGATGAGCCCGCCGGCGCCGCTTCCAACTGATCGCTTGATCGGTTCGCCGACCGAGCAGCAGATCAGACCAGCTCACCCAGTCGCTGCACCATCAGGTGCAACCGACCGTGAGCAGCATTGTTGAACCGAAGCCGCAGTCGTGGCAGGTCGGGGACGTCACCGTCGGCCACCTCCACCGCTGCGGCTTCGGCGCGTTCGATACTTCCGCTGGTCAGCAGGTCGCCGAACTCGGCGTTGAGGGTGGCAATCGCCTCGTCGGAGATGTCGATGTTGAGTCGGATGTAGAGCCGGTTGCCCACATGACGGATCGAGTGGAACACCCGGTAAAAGTTGCGCACGTAGGCGACCGCATCGCCCGGGTCGGAAGTGATGTACACCATGTCGAGGTCGACCGGTGAGATCAGCCCGGCATCGAGCAGCTCCACCTCCACATAGTGGCGCCAGCTTCGCCAGTAGGCATCCCCCGGCGGCTCGAAGAGCACCACCGGCGAGGGCGGCGCCTTGCCGGTCTGCATCAGCGTCAGCAGCTCCATCGTCTCGTCCAAGGTGCCGAACCCGCCAGGGAACACGACGTAACCCGATGACTCCTTGGTCAAGGTGAGCTTGCGACTGAAGAAGTAGCGAAAGTTGATGTTCTTACCGTCGAAGAGCGCTGCGTGCTGGGAGCCGCCCGGCTCGAAGGGCAACACGATCGACACCCCAAAGCTGGCTTCCGGACCCGCTCCCTCGACGACGGCGGTCATGATGCCCGGTCCTCCACCGGTCATGACCATCCACCCCGCATCGGCCAGGTGACGACCCACCTCACGCGCCATCCGGTAGGCCTCGGTGTCCTCGGCGGTGCGGGCGGAGCCGAACACCGCACACTTGGGCACGTCGGCATAGGGGGCAAACACCGTGAAGGCGTTGCGCAGTTCCTTCAGCGCCGAGTTGATGATCTTGACGTCGCCCCGATCGGTGCGCTCCCGACCCATGCGAAGGACCGAGGTGAGCATTTCCAGGTACAGATCCTGGTTGTCGTCCAGGCCCGCCTGTTCGACCAGCGCTTCGATCGCCTGGTCGAGTTCGGTGACACCGGTACGGGAGCGGGGGCGGCGGACCATCGGCACAGCATGCCAGGCGCTCATCCCCCCTGCCGCCGCTTATGCCAGCAGCAGTGCCCGGATCGCCAGCCCCATCAAGAACAGGCTGCCCCACCCGTAGAGCAGGTAGGCGTAGGCCCGCAGCTGGTTGCGGTAGCCGTAGAGGATCCCGACGGTGATGAGGGCCACGAACCCGTAGAAGATGTGGAAGTCGTTGCCAGGCGCCCGGCCGCCGGCCAGGTTGGCGACCCCGAGCGCCACCTGAATGAAGATCGTCACCTCGGCGGCGATGATGAACCACCACAGAGCCCGCACCCGCAGGGCGGCCCATTGGTGTGCACCCAGCGACCACACCCCGGCGATGGCGTTGGCGAAGATCACCACCCACGCAAAGTTGGCGTGGATCGACGACACGCTCACAGCAGGTGATCGATCATCGGCGACCCCGCCGAGCGAGGGTCGGCCGGGTCGACGAACCACTCATGGCCGAAGGCCATGACGAAGATCTCCTCGGGCATCTTGAGAAACCAGGAATCCGCGGCGATCTGACTGCTGTGGGCCACCATCGCCCGCCGCTTGGCGTCAATCACAGATGAGACGTCGATCCCATGGGTGATGAGCGACTCGGGGCTGCCCATGTCCTCGTCCATCTTGGGAGGGTCGCCGTCCATCGGCTTCTCAAGCTGGGCAACGATCTCTGCGGCACCCGCCATCTGCTCGCGGATCTTGTCCCGGTTCATCGTGGCCCACACCACGCTGGGCACCTCGGCCAGCTCGGCGGCACGGGTGCCGACGTTGTGCACGGCGATGTGGTCGGGATGGCCGTAGCCGCCGTGATCGTCGTAGATGGTGAACACGTCGGCCCGCTCCTCAGCCAGGATCGCCGCCACCCACTCGGCGGCCTCATCGACGTCGGCCTGAGCGAAGCAGGCCGGGTGGTCGTTGGTGTCCTCCCCGGCCATCCCGCTGTCGTGGTAGCCGAGGAACTCCACCCGGTGAACGCCGAGGATGGCCGCTGCCGCCTGCGTCTCGGCCCGCCGGTGGGAACCCAGCTCCTCGGTCGTCTCGGCGGCGCCGGGCACGGTAAAGCCCAGCTCCCCGTCGGTGGCGACGATGAGCACCACGCGATGCCCGGCGGCCGACGCCAGGGCCATCGTGCCCCCGGTGGCGATCGCTTCGTCGTCAGGATGGGCATGAAAACACACGAGGGTCGACACGGCGGCGCAGGTTACCGCCCTGCGCCCGGTTTAACGTTCTGCTCACCGGATCGGTTCGACTCAAATGTGTCTTGGAGCCGCCCCAGTGGCCCGGAGACACATTTGAGCCAGCCCCAAACCACTTCGGGCTCAGGCGACGGCGCCGCCCGCTCGCAGCTCGGCTACCTTGGCGGTGTCGGCGCCCAACCATTCGGCGAGCACCTCGTCGGTGTGCTGGCCCGCGTGGGGCGGCGGGCGCCGGATCTTGCCCGGCGTCCGGCTGAAACGCGGAGACGGCGCCGGCTGGGTGACGCCGGCCACCTCGGTGAACGTGCCCCGGGCAACGTTGTGGGGATGCTCGGCGGCCTCGGACATCGTCAGCACGGGGGCGAAGCACACGTCGGTGCCCTCCATGATCTCCATCCACTCGGCCCGGGTCTTGGCGGCGAACACGCCCCGCAGCTTGTCCTTCAGCTCGGCCCAGGCGGTCTGGTCCATCTGGTGGGGCAGGTCCTCGCCCTCCAGGCCGGTGAGGCGCAACAGCTCGGCGTAGAACTGCGGCTCGATCGACCCGATCGACACCCACTTGTCATCCGCGGTGCGGTAGGTGTCGTAGAAGTGGGCGGCGGTGTCCAACATGTTGGTGCCCCGCTCGTCGGTCCAGATGCCCATCGCCTGGAACGACCAGATCATCGTCATCAAGCTGGCGGTGCCGTCGACCATGGCCGCGTCCACCACCTGGCCCTCACCCGAGCGGCCCGTCTCGAGCAGCGCCGCGCACAGCCCGAGCGCCATCAGCATGCCGCCACCGCCGAAGTCGCCGACCAGGTTGATCGGCGGGGTTGGGGCCTCCCCCGCCCGACCCAGGTGCGCCAGGGCGCCGGCGAGGGCGATGTAGTTGATGTCGTGACCGGCCATCGGGGCGTAAGGCCCGTCCTGGCCCCAGCCGGTCATGCGTCCGTAGACCAGCTTGGGGTTGCGGGCCAGCGCCTCGTCCGGGCCGATGCCCAACCGCTCGGCGACGCCTGGGCGGAACCCCTCGAGGAAAGCGTCCGCAGTCTCGATCAGCTGAAGCACCACCTCGACCCCCTCCGGTGACTTCAGGTCGACCCCGACCGAGCGGCGACCGCGTGTCAGCAGATCACCCGGCGGCAGTTCGGGGCTGCCGCCCGAGACGTTGCCGGCCCGGTCGATGCGCACGATGTCGGCGCCCATGTCGGCCAGCATCATGGCCGCAAAGGGCGCCGGGCCGATACCGGCGATCTCGACGATCTTGATTCCGTTCAGAGGTCCACTCATCGCCACATGCTCACCGGCGGTTGACCGGCCGGTCAAGGTGTGACGGCGCCCTCGCGGTCGCGACGTTGGTTCAACAGTTCCTTCATGCTGGCCAGGCTGGGGATCGGCGGGTTGAACTTGGCCAGCAGTGGGCCGAGCACGGCCAGGATCAGCACGTAGGCGGCGGCGGTCGGGGGCAGCGCCGGATCGACGGCGGTGCCGGCGGCCAGGCCGGCGATCACGATCGAGAACTCACCCCGGGCGACCAGCTCCATCCCCGCCCGATCGCGCCCCTTGGGGCCCACGCCAAGCTGACCGGCGGCGAAGCGACCGGTCGAGATCTTGGTGATCGTCGTGACGACGGCGAGGACCGCTGCGGTCACCAGCACCGGCGGCAGGTCGCTCGGATCGATGCGCAGGCTGAACAGCACGAAGAACAGGGCGGCGAACAGGTCACGCAGCGGCACGAGCATTCGCTCGGCCCGGGCCCGCACCTCGCCCGACAGGGCGATGCCCACCAGAAACGCACCGATCGCCGAGGACACCTGCACCTGCTCGACCAGGCCGCCGACGACCAGGATGACCCCCATCACGCTCAACAGCAACGCCTCGTCCGATCGCGACGCCATCACCTTGCTGATGGGACCGCCGAACCGGATCGCCATCACCAGGGCCAGCGTCGTGACCGACAGCGCCACCCCAACCGAGACCGCACCGGACAGCAGCGACCCGCCCACCAACAACACGCCCAGCACCGGCAGGTAGGCGGCGACCACCAGGTCCTCGAACACGAGCACGGCCAGCACCGCCGGGGTCTCCCGGTTGGCCATGCGATCCAGGTCCGACAGCAGCTTGGACACCACCCCCGATGACGAGATGTAGGTGATGCCGGCCAGCATCAGACCGCCGACGGGCCCCCAGCCGAGCAACATGCCGGCTGCGAAGCCGGGGGTGAAGTTGAGGGCGACGTCAACGAAGCCTGCCCGCCAGCCGTTCTTCAGCCCGTCGGTCAGCTCGGCGCCGGTGTATTCCAGCCCGAGGACGAACAGCAACAACAGCACGCCGATCTCCGACGCCAGGTCGATGAAGTCCTCGGCGAAGTTCAGCTCGATCAGCCCGCCCGTCCCGAAGATCAACCCGGCGGCCAGGTAGGCGGGGATCGGGCTGATGCCGATGCGATACGACAGCCGTGCGAGGAGCCCCAGGCCGATGAGGAGGACACCCAGCTCGATGAACGCTCGGGCGACGTCGGCTCCTGCCGACGCAAGAAGGATCTGGTTCACTGAAACATCAGCTGCTCAGGCGTGCTGCGAGCACCTCGAGGCCGTCGGGCATGCCGATGGCGAAGACGGTGTCACCCACCTCGAAGTGATCCTCCGGGCCGGGCGACGGCGACGGCTCACCGTTTCGGATGATCGCCACGATCGACACGCCGGTCACCGAGCGCACATCGGCCGCTCCCACGGTGATCCCGGCCCAGGGGGCGCCCGGCTCGACCGTGAGCCAGTCGAGCGTGATGCCGGCCACCTGGGTACGCAACCGGGCCGCCTCCTCGGACAGGCGACTACCGCCGAGCAGTTCGGCCAGGTCTCGGGCCTCGTGTTCCTCGAGGTGTACCTGCGCCCGGCAGGCATCGGGGTCGTCCTTGTCGTAGATGGCGAAGTCCCGACGGCCGCTGCGGTGGACCACCACCCCCAGTTGATCGCCGTTGTCGGTGGTGAGGTCGAACCGCGCACCGACGCCCGGAAGTTCGCTTTCAGTAACCCGTCCCATCGGCGACACGATAGGCCGTCGAGTGGCGGGCGGGCCCTTCGGCGGGTACCGGCCTGCCACACTGGGCCCGATGGCGACCGACCCCTCCTCGATCACCCCTGCAGGGTCCGCTGCCGAAGGTGGGCCGCTCGCTGAGGTGCCCACCTGGCTGCGTCCCGTCGCACCCGTCGTCGTCATGCTCGCCATCATGTGGGTCGTCGAGGTCATCGACATCCCCCTTCGTGGCCGCCTCGACCGCTTCGGGGTGCACCCGCGCGAGCTGGCCGGCCTTCCCGGCATCGTCTTCGCCCCGTTCCTCCACGCCGGCTTCGGCCATCTCATCGCCAACACGCTGCCCTTTCTCGTGCTCGGCGCTGTCGTCGCCTACGCAGGACTGCGTCAGTTCATCCTGGTCACCGCCATCGTCATGGCGGGCAGCGGGCTGGGCATGTGGCTCTTCGGCACGTCCAACTCGGTGCAGATCGGCGCCAGCGGCCTGGTGTTCGGCTACCTCACCTACCTGCTCACCCGGGGGTTCATCGCCCAGAAGTTGTCGTGGATTCTGGGCGCCCTGGTGATCGGCCTGTTCTACGGCTCGCTCCTGTGGGGGCTGATCCCCCGCCATGGCGTGTCCTTCAGCGGGCACCTGTTCGGTGCCATCAGCGGTGTCGCCGCCGCATGGATCCTGCATCGCAGCGGCGCCGACCCGGTCGACGATCTTCCGTGACTCCGCTGCGGCTTCTCACCCTATGCTGAGGCGATTGGCCTGAGGGGGCCGCCACCTTTGGGGGAAACGATGACGACGACCGAACGCCTGAGCCCGCTGGATGCCTCGTTTCTGCACCTGGAGAACGAGTTTGCCCACATGCACATCGGAAGCACCTCGATCTTCGAGGGGCCTCCACCCCCGTTCGAGCAGGTACGGGCGCTGCTCGAATCAAAGCTGGACGACATCCCCAGGTATCGCCAGATCGCCCGATTCGTGCCCTTCGACCTGGGCCGTCCGGTGTGGGTGGACGATGCACACTTCAACGTGGACTATCACGTGCGCCACACCGCGCTGCCGTCTCCCGGTGGCGACGAACAGCTGCGCCTGCTCGTGGCCCGGCTGATGTCCCAGCAGCTCGACCGGGCCCGTCCGCTGTGGGAGATCTGGATCGTCGAGGGCCTCGATGACGACCGGTGGGCGCTGGTCTCCAAGGTGCACCACGCCATGGTCGATGGCGTGTCCGGCGCCGAACTGCTGGCCACGATGTTGGACGTCTCGCCTGACGTGGTCGAGCCCATACCGTCGGCCTGGTCGCCCCGCCCGGCACCGGGCAACGTGGAGCTGGCGACCGAGGCCGTCGCCGACCTGGTGCGCAGCCCCTATGAGCAGGTGCGGGCCTTACGAGCTGCCACCCGGGTACCCCGACAGGCACTCGACCATCTGAAAGAGATCGGGGCCGGGCTCAGCTCGCTGACCGGCGTCCTCTCGGCGACACCGGAGAGCAGCCTGAACGGGCCGATCGGCCCACACCGCCGCTACGTGTGGACCTCGGTGTCGGTCGACGACATCAAGAAGGTTCGGGGAGCGCTGGGGGGATCGTTCAACGACGTGGTGCTCGCCACGGTCACCCGCGGCTTTCGCGCGCTGCTGCGGTCGCGAGGCGAGTCGACCGACCGGGTGGTGCGCACCCTCGTACCGGTGTCGATCCGACCACGGGACGATGGCGAAATGGCGACCGGCGACGGCACGATGGAGAACAAGGTGTCCGCGATGTTCGCCGAGCTCCCGGTGATGCTGGAGGACCCCGGGGAGACACTGTCAGCGATGTCGGCCCAGATGTCGGACCTGAAGGACTCCAAGCAGGCGGTGGCCGGCGAGGCACTCACCTCGATGGCCGGTTTCACCCCGCCGATGGTGCTCGCCCTCAGCGAACGGGTGGTCGCCCGGGGCGCCCAACGCAACGTCAACACGGTGACGACCAACGTGCCCGGGCCCCAGCTGCCGCTGTACTCGGTGGGCCGCAGGATGGTGGCGGTGTACCCGTATGTCCCGCTCGCCGGGCAGGTACGCGTCGGCGTCGCCATGTTCAGCTACGACGGCACGGTGTACTTCGGCATCACCGGCGATTTCGACAGCTGCGAGGACCTCGAGGTGCTGAGCGATGGCATCGAGGCCGGCATGGAGGATCTGTTGTTCCTGGCCCGTCAGCGCGCCTGAACCAGAATATGGCGATGGAGCTGTCGCCCACGTTTCTCATCGAGACTGCCAACCGGCTCGGAGCGGCGGCCCAGAACGTGATGGAGGTGGCCCGGTTCGGCGGTCTGGAGACCGATGAGGAGCCCTCGCCCTTCGAAGTGACCTGCGAGCAGCGTAACTACCGGCTCCGTCGCTACTTCCCCGCTCTGGTGCCCAACACCAAGGCCCAGCGCTTGGCCCGGCCGCCGGTGGTCCTGGTGCCGCCGCTGATGTTGTCGGCCGACGTCTACGACGTCGCTCCCGGGATCAGCGCCGTGGCCCACCTTGCTGCGGCCGGTGTCGACCCGTGGGTGGTCGACTTCGGCGCACCCGAAAAGGAGGAGGGCGGGCTGGAGCGAACCCTCACCGACCACGTCCTGGCGGTCAGCGATGCCGTGGACCGGGTGCGGGAGGTCACGGGTCGGGATGTGCACCTCGGCGGCTACAGCCAGGGCGGCATGTTCTGCTACCAGGCTGCGGCCTATCGCCGCAGCGCCGGGCTGACCTCGGTGGTGACCTTCGGCAGCCCCGCCGATACGAGCGGCATGATTCCCTTCGGTATCCCCGAGGAGGTGGCCGGACGCGTGCTCGGCCTGTTGGCCGACAACCTGCAGTTCTGGGGTTTGCCATCCTGGGCGTCCAGCCTCGGCTTCAAGCTGATGGACCCACTCAAGTCGTTACGGTCCCGGATCGACTTTGTCACCCAGCTGCACGACCGGGAGGCGCTCCTGCCCCGGGAACGGCAACGGCGCTTTCTCATGGGCGATGGTTGGGTGGCCTGGCCCGCACCGGCGCTGGCCGACTTCATGCGTCAGTTCGTGGAGCACAACCGGATGTTGCAGGGCGGCTTTGTCATCGAGGACCGCACGGTCACCCTGGCGGACATCTCGGTGCCGGTGCTGACCTTCATCGGCGAGGTTGACGAGATCGCCCCGACCGCCGCCGTGCGGGCGGTGCACAAGGCCGCTCCTCGGGCCGAGATCTACGAGACGTCGATGCGGGCCGGTCACTTCGGACTGGTGGTGGGCAGCAAGGCCGCCACCGTCACTTGGCCGACGGTGGCGGCGTGGGCTCTCTGGCGGGACGGCCACGGGGAGCAGCCGGGCAACATCGCTCCTGCCGGCGACGGCGTCCAGTCACAAACAGATGCGGTGCCCTCCTCCGAACGGGCCGCGTTCAACCTGAACCTGGCGACAACCGTGGGCCTGAACATGGCCTGCACGGCGGTCGGCACCGTCGTCGACACCGGTAGGACCGTGCAGAGCCTGGGGAGCCAGGCGATCGGCCAGCTCCCCAGGCTGGCCCGCCTGGAGCAGGTCGACCACAACACCCGCATTTCGATGGGCACGCTGCTCGATGAGCAGGCCTCCCGCCACGGCGACGACCCCTTCTTCCTGTTCGAGGGCCGCAGCCACACCTACGGCGACGCCAAGGTCCGCATCGACAACGTGGTGCGGGGGCTGATCTCGGTTGGGGTGCGCCAAGGTGAACACGTGGGGGTACTCATGGGCACCCGTCCGTCCGGCCTCGCCGCGGTGGCGGCCCTCAGTCGACTGGGGGCCATCGCCGTCATGTTGCGCCCCGGCCCCGACATCGCCCGCGAGGTGCGCCTCGGCGAGGTGGACCGCATCGTCGCCGACCCCGAGAACGGGGCGCTGGCCGCGGCCGCCACCTCGGTGCCCGTCTTCGTGTTGGGGGGCGGCGGCGACGAACGGGACCTCGGCCCAACGGTCACCGACATGGAGCGGATCGACCCCGACGCAGTGCGAATCCCGGCCTGGTACCTGGCCAACCCGGGACGGGCCGAGGATCTGGCGTTCATCCTGTTCACCGGCGGGGGCGACAAGATCCGAATCAACCACATCACCAACCGACGCTGGGCGCTGTCGGCGTTCGGCACCGCATCGGCCGCAGCTTTGTCGTCTCGGGACACGGTGTACAGCGTCACGCCGATCCACCACCCCAGCGGCCTGCTGACCAGCATCGGCGGGGCGGTGGCCGGCGGTTCCCGGCTGGCCCTTGCGATCCACTTCGATCCGGCCACGTTCTGGGACGAGGTTCGGCGCTACGGCGTGACCATCGTGTCCTACACCTGGACCTTGGTTCGCGATCTGGTCGAGGCGCCGCCGGATCCCGCCGAGCGGCACCATCCGGTCCGGATGTTCATCGGCTCCGGCATGCCCGCCGGGCTGTGGAAGCAGGTCATGGCCCGCTTCGCCCCGGCCACCGTGCTGGAGTTTTACGCCTCGACGGAGGGCTCTGCGGTGTTGGTCAACCTCAACGGCCGCAAGGTCGGCGCCAAGGGGCGGCCGCTACCGGGCAGTGCCGAGGTCCGTCTGGCCCGCTACGACGTCCTCGGCGAGCGCCTGATCGAGGGGCCCGACGGGTTTGCCGTCGAGTGCGACGTCGGCGAGACCGGGGTCCTCCTGGCCCAAGCTCGTCGAGCCAGCGGCATCATGGCCGTTACCCCGCTCCGGGGCCTCTTCCGCCGCAACGATTCGTGGATCGCCACCGACGACCTGTTTCACAGGGATGAGGACGGTGATTTCTGGTTGGACGATCACGTCCCGGCGGTGATCCACACCGCACAGGGTCCGGTGCCGTCGGTGCCGATCGAGGACGCCCTCGGCCAGCTCGATGAGGTGTCGCTGGCCGCCGCCTACGGCGTCATTGCGGACCGGGTGGGGGCCGACGCCGACGCGGAGGTGGCCGTCGCCGCAGTCACCCTGTCCGGCGATCACGAGCTCGATGCGGCCAAGCTCTCAAATGCGCTCAGCTGCCTCCCGCTCACCGAGCGGCCTTCCATCGTCCATGTGGTCGACGACATCGAGCGCACCGCCTGGTTCCGGCTCCGTAAGTTCGCCCTGCGCCAGGCCGGGCTGCCCAGTGGCGGCGTGCAGCTCCATCTCGATCACACGACCGGCAGGTACTCGGCGAGCCGCTGAGTCGCTTCGTGGGCAGGGCGATGACCTCGAGGAACGGCCTGAAGAACCCCCGTCGTTCCGTCCTGGTCTGCCAGATCACTCGATCCACAGCGAGCGATCTCCGGCTAGGTTTCTCCACGACATGAAGTGGGGCCAATGATGCGAGACGACGGCTCCGACCCCGAGGGCGCAACGTTCGCTCGCGTTGGCGCACGCCTCCGGTACCGGATGGACAACCTGTTGTCGCGCGGGGTCTGGGCGGTGCTGTTGTGGCTTGGGGCCGCAACCGCCGTCCTCGTCGTGATCAGCTCGGCCCTGCTGACGATTTTCGGGCTCACGTTCGCCGACAGCGAGAACACCAGCTGGATCGAGGACGTCTGGCAGAGCCTTCTGCGAACGCTCGACACCGGCACGATGGCGGCCGACACGGGTTGGGGCCCGAGGGCGTTGGCGCTGATCGTCACGCTGGCGGGCCTTCTCCTCGCCGGCACGCTGATCGGCCTGATCGCCAGCGGCGTGGAACAGCGGGTCGAGCAGATGCAGCGCGGCAAGAGCACCGTGGTCGAATCGGGTCACATCGTGATCCTGGGAACGTCTGCGCGCCTCCCCAAGCTGATCGAGCAGTTGGCCATCGCCGGTCGGGACCGGGCCCGCAACGTCATCGTGGTGCTGGCCGACTGCGAACCTCGGGAGCTACGCGAGTCGGTTGGCACACACCGGGCCCGCCTTCACGGCAGCCACCTCGTCATTCGGTCGGGGAAAACCGACCGGGTCTCGGACCTGTCGATGGTGCGTGTTCGAGAGGCCCGAGCCGTCATCGTGGTGGCCGACGACGACGCCGAAAATGACACCGACGTGGTCAAGGCGGTGCTGGCCGTTGGTTCGGCCGCCGGCGGGTTCGGTCGTATGCCGATCGTCGCCGAGCTGAGGGAGGTGGCGATGGCCGAACGTCTCGCACGCGCCTGTGGCGAGTCGGTCCATCCAATCGTGACGACGGTGACCATCGCCCGCCTCACCTCCTTTATGCTCCGCGACCCGGGCATGAGCAAAGTGGTCGACGAGCTGATGGACGCTCGCGGGTGTGGCATCGACCTCATCGATGCGTCCGATGTCGTGGGGGTGCCGTTCGGGGAGATCGTGCGTCGCTTCCACGGGTTACGACCGATCGGCCTGATCGGCGACGACGGCGCAGTCCGGCTGAACCCCGCCGCCAGGTCGATCCCGGAGTCTGGCGACCGCCTCGTGACAATTCGCGATCACGAGGCCCCACCGACGACGGCCACAGCACCGTTCGCCGACGAGGTGCAACCGCAACGAGCCCAGGTTGGACCCGCCGACGAGCGCCCCGAGGAGCACCTGGTGGTCGTCGGGTGGAACGCTCTCGGGGCAACGCTGATCGCATCCGTCGCCGAGGTCAGCACGCCCGGCTCTTCGGCCGAGATCGTGTACGACCCCGACCTCTTCGACGCCGACGAGATCCAGGTGCCGGCATCGACCGAGCTGGACATCAGATTGACGCCCAGCCCTCGTCTTTCGTGGGAGCTGGCCGATGCCGAGGGCGCGCGGGCGACCTCCATCGTGCTGCTCGGCTACGTCCGCGGGCTGAGCGCCGGGGAGGCGGACAGCCGGACGCTGTTGGCGCTCATGCTCCTGCGCAAGGAGCTGCAGAACCGCCCCGGGCCACCACCCAGGGTCATCGTGGAGCTGCGCGACGCTGACAACGTCGATCTGGCCCGTCAGTCGGGTGCAGACGAGTACATCGTGAGCGACGCCATCGCAGGCCGCTTCATGGCCCAGTTGGCCGAGCAGCCGGAGCGCCGTCTGGTTTTTCTTGCGCTCTACGCCTCGGCCGGCCCGTCGCTGCGGCTCGTGACGGCCGAGGACCTCGCTCTGGTGGGCACGGTCAGCTTCGGTGACGTGGTGATCACGGCACAGGCGGCCGGGATGCTGGCGATCGGCTGGCGGCCGGCATCGACGGAGGGTGCAACCGCCATCCTCAGCCCGACGGTGTCGACGATGCTCGATCTCGCCCCCGCCGACCAGATCATCGTCATCGCCTGAACCGGCCCGGCTCAGCCAGCAAGTGCCAGCGCGGTCAGCACCACCAAACGCTCGCCCGCATCGTCGGCCCTGCCGATGACAAACAGTGTCGAGGTGCCGTTGGAGTAGGCGGTCTCCAGCACCGGTGCGTCCGGCTCGGGAAGGTCCAACCGGTCGGAACGCTCGGTCAGGCCGGCTGCGTGCCCGCTGCGCCACGCCAGGTGCTGGTTCCAGTTGACCCCGGGCGGCAGGTACTCCACACGCGAGTCGACAAATTCCAGGTCTTGCTCAGCAAGCCGACTGGACAACCGGTCGTCGAGGACTCGCTCGACCGGACCATCGTACGCCTCGGCCCCGGGGCTGGTCTCGATATCGGCCCATGCCACGGTCGAATCGGACGAACATGCGCCGAGAAGCCCGAGACCGCACATCAGCAGCACCGCCAGGCCCCTCGGCGCCTGTTTCCGAGACCCCGTACGGATCCAATTCTGGCGTAGTTCGCGCATGAGGGCGACGCTACCCGCCGGTCCCAAAGGGGACATGGCGGACGTCGCCCTCTGGGTGGTTATGCCTCAGCGGCCTCAAACGCCTGGTCCAGTGCACCCTCGGTATCACCGACCCCAGTCGACGCGACCACGCTCTCTGCGTTCGTCAGCAGACCCTCGACGTCGATGCCCTGGGGGTTGACCGCGACGATGACAAGTCCGGCGGCGCCACGCTCGAGCAGATCCCCCATCTTACGGACCTCGTCCTTGGGGATGTTCTTCCAGAAGTGGCCCGCCAGGCCACCGACGCCTGCCCAGACCGCCCCCGTCGCAACGACCGGGCCGAGAAACACGATCCCCAACGGTGCGGAGATGACCGTCAGCGCACCGCCGAGTACACCGGTACCCCAGGCGGCATGCTTGGCACTCGTGTTGTGCCGGTCGATGCTCAGCGTCCCGTCGGCCTCCTTCTGGACGACCGCGACCGCGAGGTGATCGATCTGGCCTGCGTGCTTCACCCCGTGAATGGTGTCGAAATCCTGCTCGGCCAGCGCTTTGCTGGCGTAGGTCGCTACGGCGACGGTGACGGGCTTGTCGGACATGATGAGAATCCTCTCGGTGGTTGGATGCCGAGGACGGAAGCCTGGACACCAGGTTTCCCTCCTCAGATGGCATGACGGGCACCGAAGGTCTCGATGGACCGCCACGAAGCACGATACGTACGAGCCCGGTGCGGGTCGTCACCCGTACTGGCTGATTGGGACGTTGATGCCAATGCCAACCTGCCGTGATGCCACGTCGTGATCGGGCTCCAGATGCGTCGGTCGGAATGGTTCGATCGTGACCTGAAGGGTTCTGGATCACCCCATCTGGGCGATGCCGCCTCCGAGGCGCATTTGTAGGTTCGAGCCGAGTATCTGCCCCCCTCTGTCAAGGAGCTTCATGCGCAACGTCGCCACCGCCATCCTCATCGCCACCCTGGCCGCCACCGGGCTCGGGGCGTGCTCGAGCGACTCGACCTCGACTTCGGCCTCGACCGACCGGTCGTCCGTGTCCACCTCCAAGTCCAGTGATGGTTTCTCGATCTCGACTCCGGCCGGCGAGGTTTCGGTGTCGCTCAGCGGCGACCTGCCGCCTGGATGGCCATCGGACTTTCCACTGCCGAAAAAGACCGACCCCGCCGGTTCGGGCTCCCTGGGCGGCTCCTCCTCGGGGACCATGGTCGGCGTGTTTTCGACGAAGGAGTCCGGCAGCGACGCGCTCGACTTCTACGCCGGTGATTCCTCGCTGGACCCGTCCTCCAAGAAGAGCGCCGGCGGCAGCTCGAACTTCCTGGGATCGGTGGATCTCGGAGGCTCATACCCCGGCTCGGTCACCGTCGGCGAGATCAGTGGAACCACCTACATCGTCGCCATTCTCAACTCGGATGGTGCGGGAAGTTCGACGACCACCACCAAGGGCTGAGCCGACGAGCTACGAGGAGCTCAACAGGTTCCAGACCGGCCCCAGGGCCTCGAAGGTGGCTTCGAAGGCCCGCTGATGACCGTCGTACACCGCACGAGTCTCCGGGTTGGACGACAGGACCGGCTCTGGTGAAGCGGACTCCGCCGGAGCCGCGCTTCGGTCCGAAACCTGAGCCAACGCCCGCAGCGCCGCCGCTCGGGCGACCGCCACCGACGGGTCGGCGACGACGCGCACCGGACGGTTGACCACATCGGCGATCACTTGAGGCCAACCCGCCACTTCGGCACCCCCGCCGGTGAGGCGCAGCTCGACGATGGTCTCGCCGATAAACGCCTCGACGTGGCGGAGCAACCAGGCCAGGTTGTGACCAACGCCCTCGAATGTCGCCCGGATCAACTGCGACCGCGTGGTGGCCAGCGATACGCCGACCAATCCGCCCCGGGCGGTGTCGCTGCCGGCCGGTGCCATCGAGCCGGCCAACCACGGCAGGCACAGCACTCCCCCGGCGCCGGGCTCGGTCGAGGCCAGCGCAACCTCGGCCTCTGCAAACTGGCCCGCCGCAACGGCACCGGCACCATCGAGCAGGGCCAGGAACGCCTCGGGCACCCGGCCACCCAGCCCGTTCTCGGCCATCACCAGGTAGCCGCCGTCGGGCGCGGGCATGGAGAGGATCTCGTGATCGAGGTCCTCGGCCTTGCCAGGTGCCGAGGTCACCAACACTGCGGTGGTGCCGATAGCCAACCCGGCGATCACACCGGTTTGCGGTGCGCCATCATCGAGGTCGACAGCGTCATCGCTGTCGACACCGAGGCGGGCGGCATCGCCGTGATCGGCGTCAAGCTGGGTGCCATCACGTTGGGCGGCGGCTCCGGTCGCGAGCGCTGCGGCTGCGGTGTCGTTGATCCCGGTGGCCACGGTCGAGCGGGCGGCCACACCGAGCCGGGCGGCAACCTCCGGGGTCACCTCGCCCACCGGCCGGTCGGGTGCGACCAGCTCGGGCAGCCGTGCCGGATCGATGCCGGAGGCGGCGAGCAGTTCGGGGTCGTAGCGCAGCGCAGCGGTGGTGGCGTTCGCAGTATCGGGCTGCGAAGCGTCGCCGGCCGCCCATGCGGCGGCGCTGCGGTTGTCACACAGCTGGGTGGTGAACATGGTGTGGCGGGTGGCGGTCACCCGGCCGGTCAGGCGTGCGGTGACGTAGTCCATCACCTCAACGAAACGGGAGTCGCCGTGGGGATCCTCGCCGATGAGGTGCAACACGTGGCCCAAGCTCAGCCCGCCACCGATCGGGGGAATGCCGTGGCGCTCCACCCACAGCTCGAAGTTCCCGGGTGTGGCGAGCAGCCGGCGGCAGGCGTCGGTGCCCCGCCGGTCCCCCCACATCACCACCGGCCCGGTCGGGGCGCCGTCGGCGCGCACCGGCACCGTCGATGAGTACTGACTGGCCACCCCGATCGCCACCGTCGGCGCAGGGCCCGCAGGCGCCGGAGCGACCTCGGCGACGCACGCTGCGACGCCCTCGAGCACCGCTTCCCAGATCTGCTCGGGGTCCTGCTCGCAGACCGGTGGCCGCTCGTCGCTCGCCAGCGATCGCTGCTGGTGGGCCAGCAGCGATCCGTCTGCTGAGACGGCCACCACCTTGACGTTGGTGGAACCGACATCAACCCCGATGGCCAGGGACGGCCGGGTCACGAGACCGGGGGGACGCCCTGCTGCTCGTCCATCATGTTGGCCATGATGTCGCGGATGAACTCGTCAACGTCGCTGGTCATGCCACCGGGGATGCCGCCGTAGATCGCGGCGCTGTCCGGTTCGCCGTCCTTGTGCTCCTTGGCGTACTCCACCGCCTGGGCCAGGTCGGCGGCGAACGCCTCGGCCACGCCCTCCTGGGTCTGGGGCCGTGTGACCGCCATGTGGATGGCGTTGGGGTACTGCTGGCCGTTGAAGCGCCAGCCCCGCAGCTTCATGCAGTCGTTGACGTGGTAGATGTCGAACTCGTCGGAGGTGAAGCTGAACAGGAACGTGGGGTCGCCCATGATCCTCAGCTCGGGGTGCGAGCGCACCGCTGCGATCATCTTGTCGGCCGTCCCGAAGATCTCCTTGGCGTACTTCAAGTAGCCCTCGCGCCCCAGCTTCACCATCGACGCCCAGGTGGCGGCCAGCAGGCCACCGCTGCGCGACCCGTCCATCGACGGCGAGCAGTACTTTCCACCGGTCCACTCGGTCTCGTAGAAGTACTGGCCCCGCCGCAGCGCCGTGTCGCGGAAGGTCACCACCGAAGAGCCCTTCAGCCCGTAGCCGTACTTGTGGGTGTCCGAGCTCATCGACGTCACGCCCGGCAGGCGGTAGTCGAACACCTCGAACGGGTAGCCCAGATCCTGACCGAACGGCAGGATAAACCCACCCAGGCAGCCGTCGACGTGCAGGCCGATGCCGCGCTCGACCGCCAACTCGGACATCTCGCCGATCGGGTCGATCGTGCCGTAGCCGTAGTTGCAGGCCGAACCGATGATGGCCACCGTGTTCTCGTCGATCTGGGCGCGCAGCGCATCCATGTCGGCCTTGGTGCTCACCGGGTCGATCGGCACGGTGCGGTCCTCGAGACCGAACAGCTGAGCCGCCTTGCCAAAGGCCGGGTGCGCCGTCTCGGCCTTCACGATGTTGGGGTTGGTGATGCCACGCGCCCGACCGGCCTCCCGGTACGCCAGGATCGCGTGGGCAATCGACGCGGTGCCACCCGAGGTGACGATGCCAACGGGCGTGCCGTCGGTGACCGCCTCGGCGTGAAACAGGTCGAGGGTCATCGCGATGATCTCGCCCTCGAAGCGGGTGGCCGACGGGCAGATATCGCGCTGCAGCGCATTCACGTGGGCGAACAGGCCGAACGCCTCGTTGAGAAACTCGTAGTGGTCGTGGTCGCCGCAGTACATCGTGCCCGACACCTTGCCGTCCTCCCAGAAGGAGTCCTCCTCGGTGGCCAAGGTGCGCAACTCATCGATGATCTCGCCCGGATCGCGACCCTGCTCGGGCAGCGTGCGGTTGACGGGGAATCGATCGGCGTATGGGTAGGCGCTCATGGATGGGACCGTAGCTGAGCGCTCGCGGTTCAGCCCATGCAGGGCACTTCGACCGCCCCGCCACCGGCAGCGATCGACGCGTAGGCGGAGTCGGCGATGACGTGGGCGCGCAGCGCGTGTTCAAACCCGGGGTCGAGCCGTGGCGATTCCCCGCCGAGGGCAGCGAGAAACTTGGTCTCGGCGCTGCGGGTGTCGACCCCCCGCTCGTCCAACCACGCCGTCAGCTCGGCACCCGCCAGCGAGATCGTCGCTGCATCGGCCTCGGGGCCGGTGAAGTTCACCGGGCCGTCGAAGTCGTCGAGCACCTCGATCATCGCCCGTTCACAGAAGATCTCCAGGTGGCGCTGGGACGGCCGGCTGAGCACCTGGTGCCAGACCGACGTCAGTGACACCGTCCCACCGGCGGCGAGGCGGAAGGTCGCCGCCACCGAGTCCTCGATGCCATCCACCCCGGCGATGTGGGTGTCGAGCGCCGAGACGGATCGCACCGGACCGAACAGCCACTCGATCAGGTCCAGATCGTGGATCGAATGCTCCAACAGCACGCCCGAGCCGGCCCTGGCCCGGTCGGTCCTCCAGCTGGACCCGTACATGCCCTGGTTTGGCAGAAACTGATCGTCTCGAAACACCACCGAGATCACGGCCCCCACGCCCTCCGGCGATCCGGCCTCGCCCGGCGACAGGGCCCCGGCGAGCAGCTCGCGCACGGCCAGCATCGCCGGTGACGAACGCAGCACCAGCCCAACCATCGTCGGACGGTCGTAACCCTCGACCAGCGCAGAGACCGCCCGGGCGTCATTCACATCCACCCCAAGCGGCTTCTCGCAAAAGACCGCGCGACCGGCCTCGACGCAGCGGGCGACCAACTGGCGGTGCTCGCTGGTCCAGGTGCACACGAACACGGCGTCGGCGACGACGACCTCGCCGGGGTCGTTCACCGCCGTACCTCCGAAATCCTCGGCGAAACGCTCAGCTCGCTTTGGGTCGGTGTCGTAGATCGGGCCCATCCGATAGGGCAGCGGGCTCTGTTCCAGCTGAAACCCGTGCAGCATGGCGATCAGTCCCGCCCCGTAGAAGCCGATCGCTGGTCCTTCGCCCTTGATGTCCGACCTCCCCGCTGGTGAACGATCCGAAGCTACTGCGGTCGAGCAGCGCGAGGGCATGGGTGACTAAGTTGCTCGGCCATGGGCGGTGCCGACGCAGGGGGCCACGACAACACGGCGAACGGGGACAACACGGCGAACGGGGACAACACGGCGACCGCTGTCCACGCAGCGGGCTCACCCGACACGGTCGTCGCCTGGGCACCCGGGCGGGTCAACCTGATCGGCGACCACACCGATTACGCCGGAGGGCTGGTGCTGCCGATGGCCATCGACCTGGGCACCACCGTGAGGTTCGACCGCGGTGGAACCCACCTGCGGCTGCGGTCCGGCCGTCGCCGACCCCTCTCGCTCGACCTCCCCGTCGCCGCATCGGTCGCTCGGTCGCTGAGCGACCTCGAGCCGTCGTGGGGTCGCTTCGTCGCTGCGGCGGCGATCGAGGTGGGCGCCACAGTCGGCGGCGACGGCGAGATCACTACCACGTTGCCGGTTGGGGCAGGGCTGTCGTCGTCTGCCTCCCTCGAGCTGGCGGTCGCCCTGGCCCTGGGCTTCGACGGGTCCCCGCTCGAGTTGGCCCGGCTCGGCCAGCGGGCCGAGCACGCAGCATCCGGTGTGCCGTGCGGGATCATGGACCAGCTGGCGATCGCTGCCGGCACGACAGGACACGCACTGCTCATCGACTGCGCCACCGAGCGGTACCAGCCGGTGGTCATCCCCGACACGGTCGAGGTGTGGGTGCTGCACTCCGGGGTGAAGCGCCGGCTGGCAGACTCGGCCTACGCCGAACGCCGGGCGGCCACCGAGTCCGCCGCCGAGCTGGTGGGCCCGCTGGCCCAGGCGAACCTTGACGACATCGAGTCGATCCCCGATCCGGTGCTGAGGCGACGCGCCCGCCACGTGCGTAGCGAGTGCGACCGGGTGCAACGCTTCGCCGCCGCGCTCGCCACGGACGATCCGACGACCGCCGGCGAGCTGATGGAGGCCAGCCACGCCTCACTGCGCGACGACTTCGAGGTCTCGGTGTCCCAGCTCGACGAATTGGTCGTCGCGCTGTCCGCCCGACCGGAGGTTTTCGGGGCCCGGCTGACCGGCGCCGGCTTCGGTGGATGCGTCGTGGCACTCGCCCGCCCGGGCAGCAACCTCTCCGGGGTCGGGTCGACCGCCTGGCTGGTGCGGGCCTCCGACGGCGCCCGGCGGATCACCGGGTAGCGTCGGGGTGGTGCACGACCCTGTTCGCCCGCCCAAAGTGATCACCTGCGTGGACTGTGGGTTCGAGGCCCACCTGTTGTTCGATCCCACCGACCCGGCGGCCTCCGACCCCGACGGCGACTCGGCGCCGTCGACCTCGGCGTCGGCCAACCTCGATCCATGGGACTCCGACGACCTGGCCGCCGTCCCCTCAGGCGACTCGTTCGATGGTGAGCCCGACGAGATCAGCGACGGCATCGCGTTGATCTACCGCTGCAGCGGCTGCGGCGACCGCTGGGACCTGGTCTGGTCACCAGACCTGGCCGCTGGGCCCGACGGCGCCTAACCCTCAGGTTGCCGTCCCAGGGTCCCCATGAGAACTGCCCAACGTGGACGCTTCGCTGTTCACCACCCCGCTCCGGGCGGTTGCCCCATTCACGCCAACAAGCGGGCCTTCTGATCGTCGAACTCCTCGTCGGTCAGCCGACCTCGCTCGTGGAGTTCGGCCAGCTTCTCCAGCTGTTCGGCGACACTCAGCGGACCGGTGTGGACGGTGGTCCCACCGTGGGCCCTCGCCCCCTCGGCCGCCTCCCTGCCAATGCGGTCGTACTTGCGGTTCTCGTTCTCTTCCATCTGGGCGTAGATCTCATGTTGCACCGCCGGCGGGTCACGGATGTCCTGGAAGAACTCCTTGCCCGTCTCCCCGCCTGACTCGATCGCCAGGTCGCCGGCGCCGAGTAGCCGTTCAAACAGGGTCTGCTGGAAGAACACCGTGTTGATCCGCTCCAGCGGGATCTCGACGCCCGAGGCGACGAGCACGCCCGACCGGTAGATGCATCGGTCGGTGGTCAACACAAAATTGGTGGTGCGCCACAAGACGAAGCGGCGCAGGAACCACCCCAAAGCGACCAGCACCAGTAACCCGAGAACGACCTGGATCGGACGGTCCCACGAAAGTGCAGCGAAGCCGACGACGATGCCGCCCACCAGGACGACCGTGGGCCCAAACAGGTACTTCCAGTGCGGATAAAGGTCGAGCACGATCTCTTCATGGGGCTGCAATAGCTTGGATGGATAGGCCACGTTCGCTCCGAGAGTTCCCCATCACGATATCTGCAGACACCGGACGAACGATGGACGCTGGTCGAGTGCGGGCGGAACCCGCCACGGCTTGGGTGTCACGCCCGGCCGGTACGATCGCCCGGGTGAGCGACGCGTCCAACGAGCCGGCGGCCCTGGTTGCCGGGCTGAACCCCGAGCAGCGCGAGGCGGCAACCCACGAGGCCCACCACCTGCGGATCCTGGCGGGAGCCGGGTCGGGCAAGACCCGGGTGCTCACCCGTCGCATCGCCTATCAATCGGCAACCGGGGCGATCGATCCCCGTGCGGTGCTGGCGGTGACCTTCACCCGCAAGGCGGCCTCCGAGCTGCGCAGCCGGCTGGGTCAGCTCGGCCTGCGAGACGGGGTGCAGGCAGGCACCTTCCACTCGATCGCCTGGGCACAGCTGCGCCAGCGCTGGGCCGAACGGGGCATCACCCCGCCCGAGCTGGTCACCTCCAAGCTGGGTATGATCCGCAGCGTCAGCGGTGAGCGCTCCCGCACGGCGCTGCTCGATCTGATGGGCGAGATCGAGTGGGCCAACGCCCGCTGCGTCGATCCGGAGGAGTATCCGTCGGCGGCCACGGCGGCCCGACGGGACCCGCCCTATGACCCGCAACGGGTGGCGGAGCTGATGGCGGCCTACGTCAATCACAAGCGTCGCCAGCGGGTGGTCGACTTTGATGACCTGCTGCGCCTGGCCGCCCGCGATCTGCGCGCCGACCCGGTGTACGCCTCCGGCCGCCAGTGGATGAACCGGTTCCTCTTTGTCGACGAGTTTCAGGACGTCAACCCCCGCCAGTTCCAGTTGCTGTCCGCCTGGATGGGCGAGGGCGCGCACCTCACGGTCGTCGGCGACCCCCACCAGGCCATCTACGCCTGGAACGGCGCCGATGCGGGCTACCTGGTCGAGATGGATCGCTACTTCGACGATGCGGCCACGGTCACGCTCACCCGCAACTACCGCTCGTCGCCTCAGATCATCACCGTCGCCAACGCCGTGCTGAGCGACGGTAGCGACCAGCGGGGGGCGGCGTTGGTGCCCACCCGCCCCGACGGCGCCATCCCCACCGTCTCGGTGCACCCGGACGAGATCCAGGAGGCCCGCCAGATCGCCCGGGAGCTACGCGCTGCCCATCGTCCCGGCCGCCGCTGGGCCGACCTGGCCGTGCTCGTCCGCACCAATGCCCAGCTCACCCCGCTCACCCAGGCTTTGAGCTCCGCCGACATCCCCCATCGCACCCGGGGTGGCGGCGGGCTGCTCGACCAACCCGAGGTGAGCGACGCGCTGCGCAGCTTGCGTCGGGCGCGAGAGGTAGGCACCTGGATCGGCGATCTGGCCCGGGAGCTGCGCGAGTTGCGCCCCCAGATCGAGCGAGCCGATCGGGCTCTGGATCCCGAATCCGAAGACGCCGACGACGATGCCGGCTTCGACGAGTCCGACGAGTTCGACGAGTTCGACGAGTTCGACGGCGCCGAGGATCCCTCACCTCGCGACCGACCTGCCGGCGAACGGGCGCTGGGCGACTGGACCTCCGATGAACGGGTCCCCGAAACCCCCCGGCCGAGGTCGGGTCGCATCGCTCCCGAACACCTCACCGCCGAGCGTCTCGCCAACCTGGACGAGCTGGTGCGCCTAGGCCGTGAGTACCTCGACCTCGACCCGGCCGGCACCCCCAACGGGTTTGGCGCCTGGCTGCGCTCCAGCCTGGCCGACGCCGGTGGCGCCGACTCCGATGCGGTGGAACTGTCCACCTTCCACGCCGCCAAAGGCCTCGAGTGGCCGGTGGTTCACCTGGCCGGTGTGGAGAAGGGGCTGATCCCGATCCACTTCGCCGAAACCCAGGCCGAGCTGGCCGAGGAGACACGCCTGTTCTATGTGGCGATCACCCGGGCCGAGGAGGAACTGGTGATCCATCGAGCCGAGAAGCGCACCACCGGCACCCGGGAGATGCGTCGCAAGCCCTCGGCCTTCCTCGAACCGGTCGAGGAGGCGCTCGACTTCCTCAACGGCGTCGAGCATCGTCGGCCCCGCCGGGCACCCACCAGCGGACAGCGTCGGCCGGCACCGTCGACCAAGGCCGGGCTCACCGGTACCGACGCCGAGCTGTTTGCCACACTCCGTACCTGGCGCCTCGAGCAGTCCCGGGCCGCCAAAAAGCCGGCGTTTGTCATCCTCACCGACGACGTGCTGACCCGCCTGGCCAGCGTGCGCCCCCTCACCAGGAGCCAACTGCTCGATATCCGCGGTATCGGCCCCACCAAGGCCGACCTCTTCGGCGACGCGCTGCTCAAGCTGATCGCCGACGCCCCCTGACGGGTGCGGAGTCCTCCGATGCCTCGGAGGTACCCCACGATCAGTTCGGTTCGGTTCGGTTCGGTTCGGTTCGGTTCGGTTCAGTTCGGTTC
>NZ_DAOLGP010000001.1:314031-324127 GCF_035329545.1 Candidatus Neomicrothrix sp. | reverse complement strand
AGTTCAGTTCAGTTCAGTTCAGTTCAGTTCAGTTCAGTTCAGTTCAGTTCAGTTCAGTTCGGTTCAGTTCGGGTCGGCGTCGGCCCGGTCGTTGAGCAACTGCTTGAACTTTCCGGGCTGCATGGAGATGAACAGCCCTTCGCACTCCGCCGTCAGCCGCTCGCCGTCGTGAATGGTGCCTCGTACCCAGATCTTGCGGTCCACCCGATCGTGGATCCAGGCCCGCAAGGTCAACTCACGATGCAGCGGGGTGGGCGAGCGGTAGTCGGTGTGCAGGTAGGCGGTCATGCCCTGCGCGCCCGACAAACCCTGGGTCGAGCCGAGCAACTCGTCAAAAACCGCCGCCACGTAGCCGCCGTGCACGTTGCCCGGAGGGCCCTCGTAGGCCGAACCAAAGGTGACCGACCCGGTGACCTCATCGTCGTGCAGGTGCAGGCTCATCGGCGGCGACAGCGGGTTGGCCAAACCGATGAAGGGGCTGTGATCGAAGGTGGCGTACATCTCCGCTGCGAGGGCCTGAACCTCCGGGTTGTCGGCCGTCAGGCGCCCGGCGTTGGCCAGCTCGGCGAACCCCTCGTAGACGCGGCCCTTCGGATGAGCGGCCAGCACCCCGGCGATCTTCGCCAGGTCGTCGGCCATTGCGTCAAGTGCCTCGGCATCGGTGCTGGTTGACGTCAGGCCCTCGATGATGCTCCTCACCTCGGCCGCCACCCGGCGAAACGCCGTGCGCTGCGGTGTGATCTCCAGCTGCTCGAGGCGCTGGATACGGCTCACTACGTCGGAGGCCGGAAATCGCTCGCTCCGTACCTGGTCGGTTTCGCTCCTGGCCTCGTCAACCTCGCCCATCGTTCCCCTCGGTTCTGTGGTCCGCTCGCTGACCAGCGTCGGCGCTTCGGCCGAACTCTGCCGCTTCCGCGTTCCCTGGCGCGCGATAGCGGCAGAGTTCGCGGTTCTGGCGAGAACCTAGCGCCGTCCGCGAGCAGCTCGGCGGTCGAATCGCTACACGTCGTAGTAGGCGAGCACCGGTGCATGGTCGGATGGCTTGGTGCCCTTGCGGGCGTTGCGGTCGATCAAGTCGGAGACGGCGGCGTCGGCCAGCGGCGGCGTGGCCAGCAAATAGTCGATACGCATGCCCTTGCGCTGGTGGAAGTTGCCGCCCCGATAGTCCCACCAGCTGAAGAGGTCGTCGGCGTCGCCGTAGCGCTCGCGAAAGGTATCCCGCAGCCCGACGTCGGTGATCGCCGCCAGGGCTTCGCGCTCGGGCACGCTGACGTGGGTTGAGTTCTCGTCGAACACGTCAACGTCCCACACGTCGGCGCTGCTGGGCGCGATGTTCCAGTCGCCACCGATCACGAAGCGGTCCCCCTCGGTCACGCGCTGGGCCAGGTCGTTACGCAGGCGGGCCAGCCAGTCCAGCTTGAAGCGGTAGTGGTCGTTGGAGACCTCGCGACCGTTGGGCACGTAGACGCACGCGCATCGAAGCGGCCCACACGTGGCCCAGATCAGGCGGGCCTCGGCGGGGTGGTCCCAGCCCTCGGGCTCGTCCGAATAAAACCCGCTGTGAACCTCATCGAGGCCCACCTTGGACATGATCGCCACACCGTTCCAGCGGCCCTCGCCGAAGTGGGCCGATTCGTAGCCCATCGCCGAGAAGGTGAGGTGGGGAAACTTGTCGTCGGCCAGCTTGGTCTCCTGCATCATCAGCACGTCGGGCTGCACCTCCGCCACCCATTCCTCGACCCGCGGCAGGCGGGCATTGAGCGAGTTGACGTTCCAGGTGGCGACCAGCACAGAGGCTCCTTACGAGCGGATGGGAGACGGAATCGGTGGGTGGATTCGGTAGGCGCTCGCGCAGCGCGAGGGCGACCCACCGTAGCGGCGGCCTGAGCGGCCGAATCGACCGGCCCCCGTTCGTGTGTCCGACCTTTGTAGGCTCGCCGGTGATGAGTACCTCACCTGAAGATCTCCTGGGCCCGAACAGCTGGTTGGTGGACGAGTACCGCGAGGCCTACGAGGCCGACCCCAGCTCGGTCTCCGAGCAGTGGCGCAACTACTTCTCCGATGGTGCGGCCACCGCCGGGGACGGCAACGGCGCACGCGCTGCCGCTTCCACCACGTCCTCCAGCGACACGCCGTCCGGTGGCACAACCTCCGCGAACAAGCCGTCCGGTCAGAAGGCTGAGCAGACCTCAGCCGCACCGGCGACGGCCAAGGCCTCCGCCTCCGCCTCCGCCGAGCCGACGTCCGCCGCAACGGCAAACGCCAAGGCCTCCGCCCCCGCCAAGGCGAAGCCCCCTGCCCAATCGAAGGCCCAGCCCGAGACGGGTGCCGAGACCGAGACCGAGGAAACCGCCCGACCAGCGTCGGAGACAAAGCCGATCCGCGGCATCGCCGCAGCGATCGCCGACAACATGGAGACCTCGCTCACCGTGCCGACGGCCACGTCGGTGCGCGACCTGCCCGCCAAGCTGCTCGAGGTCAATCGAGGTGTGATCAACGGTCACCTCGGCCGCACCCGGGGTCGCAAGGTGAGCTTCACCCACATCATCGGCTACGCCATCGTGCGAGCGATCGCCGATCACCACCCCGACATGGCGGTCAGCTTCGATCGCGACGAGGACGGAAAGCCCCAGCTCACCCGGCATTCCAGCATCGGGATCGGCCTGGCCATCGACGTCGAGCGCCGTGGCGAGCGAACGCTGATGGTGCCGGTGATCAAGGGCGCCGAGTCGATGAACTTCAGGGAGTTCGTCGATGCCTACAACGACCTGGTCAAGCGGACGATGGACAACAAGTTGCAGCTGGAGGACCTCCAGGGCGCTTTGGTCAGCCTGACCAACCCCGGCACGATCGGCACGGTGTTGTCCGTACCTCGCTTGATGTCGGGCCAGGCGGTCATCGTCGGGGTCGGCAAGCTGGGGTATTCCGCCGCCTACCAGGGTGCCGACGAGGAAACGATCGCCAAGCTGGGCATCTCCAAGGTGCTGACGCTGACCTCAACCTATGACCACCGGGTGATCCAGGGGGCCGAGTCGGGCTCGTTCCTCAAGACGATCGAGTCGCTGCTGCTCGGCGACGAGGACTTTTATCAGCGCATCTTTGCCGACATCGGCGTGCCGTACGTGTCGGTGGAATGGCGCCAGGACACCAACCCGGCCGACCACATCGGTGGCCTGATCCAAAAACAGATGAGCATCGCCATGCTCGTCAACATGTACCGCAGCCGCGGCCACCTGATCGCCGAGCTCGACCCCCTGTCAGCCAAGACCCCCGAGATCCACGAGGAGCTCGATCCGGTTACCTACGGCCTGACGATCTGGGACCTCGACCGGAAGTTCCAGACCGGTCCGGGCAGCATCTACAACAGCGTCGGCGGCGAGGAGTCCATGCCGCTGAAGGAGATCCTGCGGGTGCTCCGGGACGCCTACTGCCGCACGATCGGCGTCGAGTTCATGCACATGCAGGAGGTGGAGGAGAAGCGCTGGATCCAGGAGCAGATGGAGAGCCGCGAGCCCTTCAGTTTGTCCGGCGACGAGCAGATCCACATCCTCGACCTGCTCAACAAGGCCGACGCGCTCGAGCAGTTCCTCGGCACCAAGTTCCTCGGACAGAAGCGTTTCGGACTTGAGGGCGCCGAGTCGACCATCCCCATCCTGGATGAGCTGCTCACGCTGGCCTCCGCCAACCACATGGACTCGGCCGTGTTGGGCATGGCCCACCGCGGGCGCCTCAACGTGCTGGTCAACATCGTCGGCAAGCGCTACCAGGACCTGTTCGGCGAGTTTGAGCAGCTGATCGATGAGGACGCCGTGCAGGGCTCCGGCGACGTGAAGTACCACCTGGGTCAACGAGGTCAGTTCAAGTCGGTTGCCGGCAACGTGATCGACCTGGAGCTGGCGGCCAACCCGTCGCACCTGGAGGCGGTGGACCCGGTGGTGCTCGGAATCGCCCGGGCGAAGATGGACCAGATCCCCAAGAACGTCGAGAACCGCTATCCCGTGCTGCCCATCCTGGTGCACGGCGATGCCGCTTTCGCCGGTCAGGGCGTGGTGGCCGAGACGCTCAACCTGTCCAGCATCAAGGGTTACAAGGCGGGCGGCACCATCCACCTGGTGATCAACAACCAGCTGGGCTTCACCACCCCGCCCGAGTCGGCGCGCAGCTCCGAGTACCCGACCGACGTGGCCAAGATGGTGCAGGCGCCGATCTTCCATGTGAACGGAAACGACCCCGAGGCCTGCGTGCGGGTGGCCCGGCTCGCCTATGAGTACCGGCGGGCGTTCGGCAAGGACGTTGTGATCGACATGGTGTGCTACCGCCGCCACGGTCACAACGAAGGCGACGACCCCAGCTACACCCAGCCGCTGATGTACCAGCGGATCGACAGCATGGCGCCCGTGCGCGAGTTGTACAGCGATTCGCTGGTTGGGCGTGGCCACATCAGCCTGGAGCAGGCCGAGAAGGCAGCCAACGCCTACCACGCGGAGCTGACCAACGCGCTGGAGTCCACCCGGGAGGCCAAGCCGTCCGACCCCCGTCGGGTTCCGGCGCCGCCAAAGCCGCCAGGCGTCATCGGGCCGGTGTCCACCGGGGTGGCCTCCGACGAGCTCGACCGCATCTTCGAGGCGCTCAATACCGTGCCCGACGGCTTCACGGTCCATCCAAAGCTGGCCAAGCAGTTCGAGACACGGCGGAAGCTGTTCGAGTCAGGCGAGGTTGACTGGTCGCTGGGTGAGGCCCTTGCGTTCGGTTCGCTGCTCGCCGAGGGCACCCCGGTGCGTCTCGCCGGCCAGGACAGCCGTCGCGGCACGTTCTCCCAACGCCATGCGGCGCTCGTCGACTTCCATACCGGCGACGATTACCTGCCCCTCAGCGCGCTCACCACCGACAGCTCCGAGCTGTGGATCTACGACTCGTTGCTGTCCGAGTACGCAGCGTTGGGCTTCGAGTATGGCTACTCGGTGGAGAACAAGGATGCGCTCGTCATGTGGGAGGCGCAGTTCGGCGACTTCGTCAACGGCGCCTCGATCATCGTCGACCAGTACCTGGTGGCCGCCGAGGACAAGTGGAAGCAGACCTCCGACCTGGTGCTGCTGCTACCCCACGGATACGAAGGCCAGGGCCCCGAGCACAGCTCGGCCCGCATCGAACGGTTCCTCATCCTGGCCGCCGAGGACAACATCCAGCTGTGCAACGCCACGACGGCAGCGCAGTACTTCCACTTGTTGCGCCGTCAGATCCACCGGGACGGCAACAAGCCGCTGATCATCTTTACGCCGAAGAGTGGCCTGCGGGCCAAGACCTACCGGTCACCGGTGGACGATTTCGTGTCGGGTCACTTCCGCGAGCTGATCCCCGACGAGTCCGGCCTCGACCCCGAGTCGGTCACCCGGTTGGTGCTCGCTTCGGGCAAGGTCGCCCACGATGCGATCGAAAAGCGCGACGAGCTGGGCGTGCCGATGGCGGTCGCCCGGGTCGAGCAGCTGTTCCCCTGGCCGTACATGGCGATCCACGAGGAGATGGAGCGCTACCCCAACTGCCACGAGATCGTCTGGTTGCAGGAAGAGCCCGAAAACATGGGCCCCTGGAACGGGATCAAGGGCCGGCTCTACGAGGCGTTCGAGAACCGGGACGTCGAGATCCGGCGGGTCAGCCGGGTGGCGTCGGGCAGCCCGGCGACCGGGTCGGCGCTCATCCACCGCCAGGAGCAGCAGGAGATCCTGCGGAAATCATTCGGCGATCTCCCCGAAAAGGACCGCTGGGACTTCAACTGATCACGGCCTGCGGGGCCTGGCATCCAATGCCGAGTGCAGCTCGGCAAGTGCTGCGTGCGGATCGCCGACCTTGATCGTGGTCATGCCCATCTCCCGGGCCGGTTTGAGGTTCACCCCGAGGTCGTCGAGAAACACCACCTGCGACGGGTGCACGGCCAGCGCCTCGAGGGCTACCCGGTAGAACGCGTCCTCGGGCTTACGCATCTTCAGGACTGCCGACTCGACCACTGCGTCGACCGCGGCGAGTAATTCATCGAGCCCCGTGGGCAGCATGCCGGCAAGCTCATCGAAGGGCACGGCGTTGTTGGTGAGGAACGCCGTGCTGTACCCGGCGTCGACCAGCCGGTACACCTCGGCGGCCATCTCGGGCCGCACCTCGCCGACGAGCATCTCCAAGATGGCGTGACCGTCCACTTCGCCCCCGGCCGCCAGCGCTTCGGCCTCGAATTCCCGGACGAAGCCCTCGTCATCCAACTCGCCACGCTCCAGCTTGGCCCACGAGTTGCCGTCATGGTTGTCCATGTTCAGCCGGCGAATAAACCCGTCGGGCAACCCCTGTTGCGCCTCGTAGTGCGCAAACGCTTCGAACGGGCTGGACAGCACCACCCCGCCCAGGTCGAAGACCACCGCCTCGATCGGCAACAACTGAGGGCGGACCGATGCGGAAGGTGAGGCCATCGCTCGATGCTAGGCAATCGGCCCGATCCCCACGGCAAGGACGCAAAGCTGCTTGACTGGTGGGGTCATGACCCTTTCACATGTGGTCGTTGACGGTTCCAACATCGCAACCGAAGGGCGAACCAAACCCAGTCTGAAACAACTCGATGAAGCAATTGAGCAGTTCGGTGCCAAACATCCCGAGACCGACATCACGGTCATCGTGGATGCGACATTTGGGCATCGGATCTCCAGCACGGAGAAGGATGACTATGAAGCACGCGTGCTTGATGGGTCCATCGTTGCTCCCCCCGCCGGCGTCGTCGGCCGGGGGGACGCATTCATTCTCCAAGTGGCCGAGAAGGCCAACGCTGCAGTGTTCTCCAACGACTCCTTCCAGGAGTTCCACGGTGAGCACACTTGGCTTTTCGAGGAAGATCGGCTGTGGGGCGGCAAGCCCGTAACCGGAGTGGGGTGGGTATTTGTCGCCCGCACCCCGGTGCGAGGTTCTGTCAGTAGGAAAGCCGTCAAAGAGGCCAAAACCGATTCCAAGTCCACCTCAAGATCGCCCAAGAAGGCCGCATCGCCTTCCAAACGGGGCGCTCCATCCAAGAATGCGGGTGCGGGCGGATCCAAACCCAAGGTGGGCGACTCCAAGCCCGCCGCATCCAAGTCGCCCGCAACCGGGTCTCGAAGCCGAGGTCCGAAACAGGCCGATCGCTCCTCGGGCAGGTCGTCCACCGACGACGCCAAGAGCAGTCGGTCGGGAGCTTCGAGCGCATCAACCAAGCGTCGATCCTCCACGCCCGATCCGGTCAACTCGCCGGGTGACTTCCTCAGCTTCGTCGGGGAGCACCAGCCCGGCGACACCGTCACCGGCACAGTCGTCGAGTTCTCCTCGCACGGCGCGTATTTGCTGGTCGGCAGCACCAAGACCTACCTGCCATTGAAGGCGCTGGGCGATCCGCCCCCCAACCGAGCCCGCGACTTCATGTCGATGGGTGAGGAGCTCACCCTGGTGGTCGAGGGCTACGACCCGCCGCTGCGAAGCGTCGACCTGCGCTTGCCCGACGGGCAGACCTTGGCGCCAAGTTCCGGCACCGATCAGGACGCTTCTGCCCCGGCCGAGCACACGGAGGCCGAGCAGGCGCCTGCCGAGGCGCCCGAGCAGAAGCCCGCAGCCAAAGCACCCGCCAGGAAGGCGCCAGCCAAGAAAGCCGCCGCCACAGCACCAGCCAAAAAGGCCGCCACGAAGGCACCGGCAAAGAAGGCCGCCGCCAAAGCACCAGCCAAGAAGGCGGTAGCCAAAGCACCAGCCAAGAAGGCGGTAGCCAAAGCACCGGCTAAAAAAGCCGCCACGAAGGCACCGGCCAAGAAGCTTGCTGCCAAGAAGGCACCGGCAAAGAAGGCCGCCGCCAAAGCACCAGCCAAAAAGGCCGCCGCCAAAGCACCAGCCAAACGGGCTCCGGCCAAGGCACCGGCCAAGCGGGCTCCGGCCAAGGCAACCGCCAAAAAGGCCCCAGCGAAGCGGCCGCCGACCAAGGCACCCGCCAAGGCCGCTCCCGCTCGGAAGGCACCGGCGAAGCAACCTGCAACCGGCGGTGGGGGTCCGGTCAAGTCGGAACACGCCAAGCGGACCGCTGCCACCAGGAACAACCTCGAGTAGCTGCGTCCTGCACGGCGCACGAACACCACGCAGTACCCGAGTACGGAGTCTTGGCGATGGCTGTACCATCGACGGTTCGCTCGATCCCCAATTCCCGTTCCCCGCCTTCTCCCCCACTACCGCTTCGCTGGAGCATGCATGTCGGCTCAGTTCATCTTCACCATGTACAAGGTCGGGCGGGTGGTGCCCCCGGACCGCGAGGTACTCAAGGACATCTCGCTGTCGTTCTATCCGGGCGCCAAGATCGGCGTGATCGGGCCCAACGGTTCCGGGAAGTCGACGCTGCTGCGCATCATGGCCGGGCTCGACGATGGCTACACCGGCGAAGCACGCCTCAGCCCCGGGTTCACCGTCGGCATGCTCGAGCAGGAGCCGAAGCTGGACGAGGCCAAGGACGTCACCGGCAACGTGATGGACGGCGTTGCCGGCACCGCCAAGCTGCTGACCGATTACGACGAGCTGATGGCCGGCTGGGCCGATCCCGATGCCGATTACGAGGCGCTGGGCACCCAACAGGCCGAGCTGGAGGCCAAGATCGAGGCCGCCGGCGCCTGGGACCTGAAGCGCACGGTCGACATCGCCATGGATGCGCTGCGGCTCCCGCCCGGCGATGCCGACGTCGCCTCCCTCTCCGGAGGTGAGAAGCGGCGCGTGGCGCTGTGCCGGCTGTTGTTGCAGCGGCCCGACCTGTTGCTGCTCGACGAGCCGACCAACCACCTCGACGCCGAGTCGGTCGCCTGGATCGAGCGGTTCCTCTCCGACTATGAGGGCACGGTCGTCGCCATCACCCACGACCGCTACTTCCTCGACAACGTCGCCAGCTGGATACTTGAGCTGGATCACGGCAAGGGCATGCCCTTCGAGGGCAACTACTCGGGTTGGCTCGAACAGAAGCAGGCCCGCATGGCCAAGGAGGAGAAGCACGCCTCCACCCGCCAGCGCACCCTGGAGCGTGAGCTGGAGTGGGTCCGCATGGCCCCCAAGGCCCGGCAGGCCAAAAGCAAGGCCCGCTTGGCCGCCTACGACCAGTTGCTCGCCGAGCAGCAGTCGGCCAAGGGCGGCAGCGACGGGCTGGAGATCTACATCCCGCCGGGCGATCGGCTTGGCGACCAGGTGATCGAGGTGGACCACCTGTCCAAGGGCTTCGGCGACAAGCTGTTGATCGACGACCTCTCGTTCTCCCTGCCCAAGGCGGGCATCGTCGGCGTGATCGGGCCCAACGGCGCCGGTAAGACGACGCTGTTCCGCATGCTGGTCGACGCTGCCGATCAGGCGAGCAACAACCTCGAGACCCAGCCCGACTCGGGCGAGATCCGCGTCGGTTCGACGGTGCAGTTGGCCCACGTCGATCAGCACCGCGACCACCTCGACGGCGAACGCACCGTCTATGAGGAAATCACCGACGGCGACGAAACGATCAAGCTGGGCAACAGGGAGATGAACGGGCGCGCCTACTGCGCCAGCTTCAACTTCCGCGGTGCCGACCAGCAGAAGCTGGTGGGCCAGCTCTCCGGTGGCGAGCGCAACCGGGTGCACCTGGCCAAGCTGTTGCGCACCGGCGGCAACGTGTTGCTCCTCGACGAGCCGACCAACGACCTGGACGTCGACACCCTGCGGGCCCTCGAGGGTGGCCTGGAGAACTTCCCCGGCTGCGCCGTGGTCATCTCCCACGACCGTTGGTTCCTCGACCGTATCGCCACCCACGTGTTGGCCTTCGAGGGCAACAGTCAGGTGCGATGGTTCGAGGGCAACTTCACCGACTACGAGACCATGCGGCGCAAGGAACTGGGCGCCGAGGCCTCCCAGCCACACCGGATCAAGTACAAGCCCCTCACCCGCTGACGGAGCGTCCCTCGGCCGCCTGTGCGGCGACGAGCGCCGCTCGGTTGACGACGTCGAGCTTGCGGAAGATGTGCGCCAAGTGGGTCTTGATGGTCGAAGGTGACACAAACAGCCGCTCGGCGGCCTGGGCGTTGGTAGACCCGGCCGCCACCGCCTC